>NZ_CP094973.1 GCF_025985425.1 Entomomonas sp. E2T0 | reverse complement strand
GGAGTGATAGCTTCTCAAAAGCAGCTAATAGGGTATTAGGATGGTCAGAGGGCGCACATGGAGTACGCCACAGCTACGCTCAAGAACGTATGCACGAACTACAAACAAGCGGACTAACAAGAGAACTAGCCTTAGAAACCGTCAGCCAAGAAATGGGGCATTTTAGGCCACAAATTACAGAAACCTACTTACGATAAACTGCTAGCAATTTAACTATGTAAGTCTATCCTGCATAACATAATAACTTTTTGCACGGGACTATGAATTTCGTAGAAATTTGTATACGTCCATAGCGTGCCTACAAGAATTTATGCTCTCTGCAGTTTACAACTGGACTACAAGTAGTTTACAAACAGTCTACAACTATTCTACAAATGCCATACAGTATTTATACATTAGCATTAGCATTGGCACAATCACCAATAACTTATTCTTAGCGTGCTATTTTTCCTTTTTCTCAGATAAACCCAAGTTTAAAAGGTGTCGGATTTTCTGACCAGTAGCTAAATAAATGATATAAGTAAAACGCCTATTATTTATTGGTTTTGTTATCACATTATTTATTAATGTGGGTACAAAAAGCATACCCTGTCATTTAAAAATTAACTTAAAGGTGCTTTTATATGAACATGATCTTTATGGGTATATATCTTTTATAAAAAAGGCCTACATAGGCCTTTTAACAAGTAGTTATTTTTCACAATAAAGCCAACATTCCCCATCCACATCGTATATTGGTGTTATTGGTTCATTAAAATACTGTATTTTCCAATACTTAGGAGAGAAATTCTTTTCTCTGGTTGGATATGTCAAAAAAACTTGATTATCAACTTTTTTTACTTTCTTACCATATTCCTTAGCTATTCGATTAACAGAAGCAACAATGGCTTTTGAACAATTACCATCTAAATAATGTTCACTTCTACCTATATTAAACTCTGTATGCTCCTCTGCTATCTTGCTAGCAGGACAAACTCTTTTATCTGAAACAATAAAAACTCCATTTTCCCCAATTAATAAACTTTGATTATCACTGTAGTTATCAACTACATCCCCTTTTTCTGGTTGATACCAATAATAAACTCTATCCCTACCTTTCCATAAAGGTTGATTATTTTGTTGTAACACCTCTACTAAATAACCTGTTGCAGGTTCTCCATTAACATTAATAACATTACCTTGTTGATCAAATTCAAAATCCCCTACTTCATAACCCACTATAGCTCTAACTTTCCATTCTTTGGGTCTTACTAATTTTAAAGAAGAAGCATTCATGGCCTTTTCAGTCATTCTAAGCGCAGAGGCAGGGGGAGGGTTAAGATCATAACAATCATTGTTATACCCCCCACAATAAAAGTTTTTTGAGCGAAGTACTTGTGCATTTGCAAGCAATGTAATGAAAGAAAAAGTGAATACCAACAGTAAATAAGCTAATTTTTTTAGTCGCATTTGTATTACACCAAGTTATGATTTAGGGTTAAATGAACATGATCTTTATGGGTATAATCTTTGTGTACACACTCAGGGTTATCTGTGGTCACTTGTATTCCCAAGGTCTTAGCATATAATTGCCAGGGCCCTCCTAACCATCCCAGTTTTGGCTTGCCACTGGTAAAGGTATCCACACTCCATAAACGATCTTCTGCAATATAAACAAAAAACATTTTCGACAACTTAACTGCTAATTTTTCAGTTAAAGTATTTTTAGCGTTTAATATTCTAGTAGGGTCGCAATTAGTCATCCATGATTGCCTAACTAATTCATTTTTAAAATAAACAGCGATATTATGTGTTTTATTCGTTGTATCATCTTTTACATTGCCCTTTAATGTACCAATATCTACTCCCACTGAATAACGGTGCAATATTGAACCTAAAGCAGGTCGCCAAGCACTGGTGATATAAATCTCGGTAATATCTAAGTCATGCATTAACTGTAATACATATTCAAATGCTGAGGGATGGGTACGTCTAATAGCTTCTTGAGCAGACATTTTTTTATTATCAAGAAAAGACTTATAGTATCTAGCATTTTGCGTAGCGTTATCTTGAAAGATTAATTTCCTATTTGTATCTCCATCATTAAAACTTAATACACGACCATTTTTTGTTTCTTGCTGGGTTACTTTATTATTTACTTTAACATCCACTATTTCTGCTGTAAAAACACTGTTATATAACGTTTTCAAAATAGCACTGTATTTACTCTTAGCAATATAACTATTAGTAGAGCCATAAGCCTGACTGGCATCACTCCATAATTGATAAGTAATAGTATAGTCATCTAGTTTTAAGGGGTTTCTTAATGTATTTTTATTTGTTAGCACTTTCTTTATACCAGAAACGGGATAAAATTCTTTAGCTTTTCCAGTTTCTGGCCTATCAAGATACTTTATAGGAAAGAGTGTTTTAATTCCTACGCCATTAGTTGCCTCTGTTACATCAATGGTATATAAAGGCTGTACCGCCTTAACAGGGTAACTGGTTAAATCTGCTGCATGATAAGGAATATTAAAGGTATTCCCTATTTTATCGGCTGTTTGAGGCTCTCTGATATAAAATCGGTATTGGCCTACCTTACTAACGGGTAATACTACGCCACCATTAGTTGTACCTGTTTTTGCTACCGTCCATTGCCAATTCTCTGCATTATCCGAATATACCCAAATATAGGGCAATGAGTCTCCGGCAGTAAGAGGCTTATCACCAAGGTATACATTAAACTTAATATAATAAGTCACATCCGCCTGTATAACATTATTACCATCGGTAGTGCTTAATACGATTGCCCCTGCTGTACTAGATGGTTGGGTGCTTTTAGCTAATTGTGCTGTTGTCATCTTCTAATATTCCTTTCTTGACCTTATAAACCCTTTACAAGCTCTAGCTTAAAAGGGAGCGCAATAGTTTCTATTTGAGCGGTAATAGTCTTTTCCTTACCTACCTCCAGTTGAAAACTCCCTATTTCTTTCCAAGAGCCATCATCACGCTGTACTTCTAAGGTAATAGGCATAGTGTCTGAATCCATCTTGATATAACAAATTAGCTCGCTTTCGCTACCTGTTGTATTCTTATCACCTATTAAGGTTTTGGTATAACCCATTTCATCCGTTTTACCTTCAATCGATTCTTCTGAGGAAAGCTTAAAACGGTAACCAATTCCCCCTATAGGCTCAAACTGCCCCATAAACTGTAGTCTTGCTGTAGCCCTTTGGTTATGTTCATTATGATCTGTCATTGTTTTTACTCCCTAACAACAGCATTCTGCTTCAATCGTTACTTGTTCTGATAATGTCCAACCGCCTTGGCCTAAATAGAGTTTGGCCTCTGAGCCAGTATAGGAAATGATCTCTTCACTTTGGCCTTGTTCGTTGGTAAAGCCCTCTGCTAATACCTCACCATTACTATCAACAATCTTGTAATAAACGTCAGCCATAGGATTTTGACTTTTATCCACTAAATGCAATTGCCCTTTGTAATAAGGTTCATCAGCACTACAGCCTGTGCATTCATTTCTGTTGGTTAGTAACACTTGCTCTGATAACGTCCAACCCCCTTGACCTAAATAGACTTTAGCCTGTGGCCCTTCATTAGTGGCTACTTCAACGCCTTTACCTTGTTGATTAGTAAAGCCTTCGGCTAAAACAGTGCCTTGTGCAGTAACTATCTTGTAATATTTATCAGTAATAGGCTGTTGCTTGTTATCAATAAGGGTTAGTGTTCCTCTATAAATCCCTTGTTGTTTTTCTGCTAACTGCTTAAAACCATTTTTATACACAATAGGCGGTGCTACCGTAGGCGTTACTGCATTTTCTTTAAATAGCGGTGACAAAGGTACAGCAGGAGAACCCTCCATAGGCACACCTCCCGTCCATACGGGCATGGTCATCCATATCCCTGCAGGATTTAATACAATATGTTGTCCCCCAGCCTTAAGTGTCAGCGATAGGCCACCATCTACCACGCATTGCATGCCTGCCTTTAAATGGATCTCCATCCCTGCCTCGGTGGTTTTAATCGTACCGACTGTAGTATGTTCTGAGAGAGCAACCTCTTTATAATCATTCTGCAGTATTTGGGTTTTTCTATCTAATTGAGTTAAATGATGTTCCTCGCTAGCATTCTTGGTATAGCGGTTTTTTACTATCGTTTCGCTATGCTCATTTTGAACCTGCAGGTGACTATTATTTTTTACTTCGATGGTGTGATTGTTTTTGGTGAGTTGGTCAAAGTCTTTTTGGGCTTGCACAAAGATTTGTTCTTGGCCTGCTTTATCCTCAATCCTAAATTCATTAGAACCTACACCACCCTTAGAGCTAGAGGTTTTAAAGACACTCTTAGTCTTATGAGCAGGGAGTTCGTAAGGGACTTTATTAACGCCATTATGCAAGGCTCCCGTAATCATTGGGAAATCAGGGTCGCCTTCCTCATACTCAATCAATACCTCCATCCCCACACGAGGCACTGCAATGGCTCCATAGCCCTTATGCGCCCAATTAGACCTTACCCTCACCCAATCCGAGCTATTTTCGTCATAATTGCCTAATCTGTCCCAATGGCATTGAATTTTAACCCGACCGTATTCATCGCAATAAATTTCCTCCCCTGCAGGACCTGTAACAATGGCTGTTTGTGCCCCTAATACCTTGGGCTTAGGGTGCAGCCGTTTAGGCCTGTAAGGAACATCTTCAGGAGACAATACAAACACATTTCGATAACCCTGATTAAAATCCTCTAGGGGAAACTGTAAAACCTCTGCAGCGGGATAACTAAAATACCTAGCTAATTGACTAGTTTTATTACTATTATTGGCTGTCCCTGTATCCCCAAAGGCCTCCAAAACACTAGGTTGCTTCCCTGCATGTCTAATTTCTTGGATTAGCCAAGGCTTCTCCGTATCCTTTAACGGATGTCCTTCTACAGTAATAAATAACCCTGCATGTAACCCCACGACATCACTATTGGCCTCAGCTAACACCTGAGATGCTCTTAAACGCTCTATTTCGACATTAGCGAGGCGATTTCCTTCATCCCTTACTAAATGTCTACTTGGATAATCATACGCCTCTAGCGCGATTTCTGATGCCTTATTGAGCTTATTACTTTGACTACCCTGTGTATTGCCTTCGGGTATCTTCATATTATAAAAATTATAATTTCTAAACGAAGCCTCAGTAGTACAACTTGACATGCCTATATCAAAGCGTTTAATTACAGGATAATCAGCGACAAAGCCTGTATCTGATTTATACTCAATGACCTGGTCATGTTTAGCAAAAAATGGATTACTATCAGCAAAGATTACTTTATGCCTGGTGGGTGAATGCACGAAATAATAAAAAATACCCTCACTTTCAGCTAAATGATTAATAAAACTAAAATCATCCTGATCGTACTGCGTGGTATATTCCCTTACTGGATAGGTTTCTTTGAGCGTAAACTCAAAATCAACTCCCTCAGCCATGCCATAATCAGCCAAAACAGAAGAAATAATCTCAGGTACAGACACCTGTCTAAAGACCTTTTGATTCATTCTTTTTTTAAGATGTGTTAAACGAGGCGTTAAGATCACTTTAAACAACGCGTAATGTTTACCGACAGCCCCGCGACGAACGTTTTGAATCTCGCCATGAACACCTATAGAGCGAGAACTATCAAACGATAAAAAAGCCGATTTACTTAACAACTGAGTAATATCAAACCGCACATGATTACACACTAGAATGATCTCAAGAGCATAATCCGAAGAAATGGCCTCTACCCCTTCAAACGACAACACCTGTAACTTAGCAGAAGTATCCAATCCCTGAACATCAAAAAAGAAATGGGTACTGTTAGCTGACTCAACCATAGACCGACACTCCTATCGAGGCGTATTGAAGCTAAACCAATACAACAAACACAAAAAAAAGCAAACACTAAGCATAGCGATTTCCCCTTTAAAATAAAAGGTTAATACAGCATAAAAAACTCAGATTTTTAACTAGGGCGCAACCAAGCATAAATGGGTGGCGAGCCACAAATGGGTGAATGACCGTAAACACAAAGAAAACGGTACACCTAAGAGGTGTTCCAGTTTGTGACCCGCCATAAAAGCGGATACAACTAAGCATTAGATAAGAACAGAGTCATATCTATGGCGGATTTGTGTTTTACAAACGGGCATTCACTCCCATACCTTAATTAAACACCTAACTAAGGCAAAACTAATTTAGCATTGCACTATAAAAACAGCAAGAAATGAAGTTAAATAGCTCGATTAACATGAAAGTAATTCATGTTAATATAAAGGGTAACAGGGAATAGATAGATAAAAGCTATCATAGTCCGCTGCCTAACCATCCGCCCAAAAGTTCCTAATAGACGGAAAATGAACCTATAAGCAATAAAACCCTTCCTACTGATTACTATAAGAAGTGCTTTAGCACATTGTCGTGAAGGAGTGAAAGGCTGATCGTAAAGGCATTCAGAATGAAAAATTAATAACATTCAGCCTACAGCGACTGGAGCGACAAACACAACAGGTAATAAGTTTCAGTATAAAACTTACCATGTAACAGCAAAGCGAAGCGAACAAAAAGCATTATGAGCGTAGCGAATGCATATTAAGGCTGTCCGAAGGACAGGGCGAAGCGAAGCGGAGGGTTAGGCGTGCGATCTGGCAAGAATAAAAATCATGCCAGGATAAAAAGTTATCCACAGGCAAAAAAGGCCTGCAGTTTATTAATAAGTTATTAAATAGTTATTAAGCAATAATTTATAGGGTTATAGGCTTGTATTTGCAATGGTTGTAATTTTTGATGTGTGTGTGGAATGACGAAATAACGTGTGTAGAATGACGAAATAACGTGTGTAGAATGACGAAATAACGTGTGTAGAATGACGAAATAACAAATGTGAGGAAACAAAATGTTGTGTGTGTGGAATGACGATAGTATACTGTGTGTGAAATGACGATATGTAATTCACATACATATGAAATTATATGGGGTATATATTGACTAACAATATTCAAAAAAAATTAGAGCTTCTACAAAAAAAAGCATCGGAACGTCCGAAAAAAGAAGCATATTTAGCTCCTATCAAACATCCTCAAAAAGATTTTTTTATAGCGGATTTATTTGACAGTATCAGTTTTCAATCAGATATAGCTAGTATGGAATATCCACTTTTTTCCTTAAAGGCTGGAGATAAAAGAACTAGACGATATGAACATAATAATATTTCCATTGTTATAGCCCCTAACTCAGAATATGGCATGGCCACAATCCATGATAAAGATATATGGATTTACTGTATTTCTAAACTTATGCAAGCCATATATGAAGGTGAAGAAATCACTAGGACTGTTCGTTTTACTATTTATGACTACCTCATAACAACAAATAGAGGAACAAGCGGAGAATATTATGAGAAAGCTAAAGCTGCTCTTGATCGGCTACGTAGTACTACCATAACCACTAACATAGAAACAGCAGATAAAAGAGAATCAAGAGGTTTTGGTTTAGTAGACTCATGGCATATTGTTGAAGAAAAAGACGGTAGAATGATTAGAGTTGAGGTAACTCTGCCAGAGTGGCTATATCGCTCTATTATAAATAAGCAAGTTTTAACAATTAGTCCTGATTACTTTAGGTTACGTAAACCATTGGATAGGCGAATATATGAGCTAGCTCGAAAACATTGTGGTAATCAATCCGAATGGAAAATTAATCTTGATCTTCTATTAAGAAAAGCAGGTAGCACTTCAACTCTTCGAGAGTTTAGACGTGCTATGAAATCTCTTTCACAAAGTGATGCGTTACCAGATTATCATGTACATTATGATGCAGTAAATGATATGGTTTTATTTAAAAAATACGAAAACCAGTTAAATATCAAGGATATATAATTATGGCTCTTGTTACAATTACAGAAGCATCAAAGCTAACTAAAAAAAATAGGACAACACTTTATCGTTACATTAAAGAAGGTAAATTGTCTAAAACAACAGATGACGCAGGCAAGGATAAGCTAGATACTAGTGAGCTTTTAAGAGTTTTTGGAGCATTACATGCAACAAAAGATACAATGTTGCACAACACGGAAAAGCAACACATCGCAACACAAAATGATGTTGCAAAAACAAATGAATTGCAACAAAAGATACAACAATTAGAGCAACAAATTTTAAACAAAGATGAATTATTAAAAGCTAAAGATGACCATATTAGTAGCTTAAAACAAGCACTTATGCTGTTAGAGTATAAAAAAGAAGAAAAAGAACAATCAACACCTATTCAAGAAGAACCTACTCAGCCACCAGAAGCAGAACAAGTTAGTCAACCTACAGCTGAGATAGAACCACAAGTTGAAGAAGTAGTAGAACCAGAGCCAGAAAAGCCCAAACGTAAGAAGTTTTTAGGAATTTTCTAGCTTTTTGCTGTAGTTTGCTACTTTTACATGCTTATATGGCATATTTTCTAAATTTCGCCTCTTTTTGCTCATAATGTGCCATGTCTCTATAAGATCAGCTTCTTTTTAAAAGTTACCCACCCTCCTACGCTTATGTAGGAGCTTCGGCGCATGGATAACTTTTAAAATCCGAACTGTTTTTTGCATCAGCTTTCACCGCTAGGTCGAACTATTGAAAATAGTATCTATACCTAGCGGTGAAAGCATTATAAATATATTCACGCAACTTTTTATTTGCAATATTGACAAGCAATATACAATATGATTAACTATAGGCTCATTCTTCTGTACGTTGTACAGAGAAAGCCCGCAGCATCGATGTAAAGCTGCAAATATCGTTGGTATTCCTCATTGAGGTAATCGAACTCCCAGGGATACATTAGCTTTTAAGTATCCGTATTCAGTCCCATGAATATAGCTGACCCGATCGCAACCATCGGTTTATAGGTTGCTCCCTTTGTGCTTAAAAGCACCCCTCAGTCAAGAGGTAAAACAAATCAGGCGAGACCAGTCCGAGCCTTATCTATTAGTTAATCAGTAGATTAAACAGGGGCGAATAGGTGGATACCGCTAAGTCCTATTTTATTCAATAGGCTAGTTATTCTTACAAGTGAATAGGATTACAATGACATTTGATGTAAATAAGGAAAAACAGGCCTTAAAAGAACAAACTAAGGCTATTAGAAAAAGAGTTTATAAAAAAAGAAAGTCTAGGCTTGATCGTTATAAGGGTGAAATTTTGGCACTTCATAATGCTCAGGTAACTCCTACTGAAATAAAACGTTGGTTACGTGCTAAGCGTATTAAAGTCGTCTTAACAACTGTTATTCGATGGTTAGAAAAAAATGGCTCGCTTTCGTAAAACTGCACTACCCGAAAAACAAGCTAAATCTGTCGCTAAGAGCTTACAAAAAAGTGGCTTTATAAAGTCTGTTAGAACACTTAGTAATTACGAGGAACGTCTTGTTCAAGTAGCTAAAAACATGCCTGTATATGGCCTAACTGGAGAGATTAGGGATTTAACCTCTCAGACAGCCATAAACTACCTAGAAATCCGAAGTCAAGAAATAGGCCAAAAAACCTTAGATATGGAGCGTCAGGCTATACAAGCCATGATGCACCAGATGGGTACTTTACCAGAGCAAGAAACGCTAACCGTTATTAAGTCTGAACACGAACAAATATTAGCTAGTAGAGCCTATACTCAAGAGCAAGTGGAAATGATTGCAGATAGTCAACGAGACAAACAGTCATTAGCTACCGAAATAGCCTATAGTGCAGGACTACGAGCGCATGAGCTTTTAACCATCAGAACGGTTGAAGAACGCCAGGCGGATGAGAGGCCTTGTTTAGAAACAAAGTGGCAAGGGCGAGAAGGTCAGCTTTATACAGTGCATGGCAAAGGTGGCCTAGTGAGAGAAGTGCTTATTCCCTATGACTTAGCAGAACGATTAGAGCAAGTCAGACTACCAGAACCACAGGAAATAATAGATCGTGGTGTAAAGTACCAGGCACTTTATGATCTATCAGGTGGCAAAAAAT